>JAAZCA010000030.1 GCA_012513515.1 Myxococcales bacterium
AAGAGCGCTCATCTCGGAATGTATGGCTCCATTTGACGCAAGGATTTCCGTTCCATAAAGATCATACGGGGATCCGTCGAAGGATGAAACATTCCCACCGGATTCTCTTATGATCACAACGCCGGCCGCCATGTCCCATGGCTTGAGAAAAATTTCCCAGAAGCCGTCGAGCCTTCCACACGCAACCCACGCGAGATCTATCGCGGCAGAGCCGGGGCGGCGAACGGCCCGCGCCCTTTTGATGAATTTTGAAAAGTTGCCTAGGTTGTCTAACTTTTCATCCTCCCTGACGCTGTAGGCGAAGCCCGTCGCTACCATCGATTTTTCAAGGGGATTATTTTTCGAAACACGAATGGGCCGACCGTTCATCATGGCGCCCTTGCCTGTGAATGCCTCGAAGAGCTCGTCCCTATTGGGATCGTAGATCACACCGGCATGCAGATTTCCTTCAACCTCTATCGCAAGCGAGACGCAAAAAAATGGGAAGCCGTGGGCGTAGTTTACCGTCCCATCCAGCGGATCGATATGCCATCTGACATTGGACGAAGTCCTGTCGCCGCCGCCTTCCTCAGCGAGGATGTCGTCCCCAGGAAAATGTTTCTGAACTTCGCCGACTATCATCTCCTCGCACTTCTTATCGACTTCCGTAACGAGGTTGATGGCACCTTTGTACTGGATATCATGGCTATCGCCAAGCCGGTCGAGCTGTATCCTCCCAGCCCTCCTTGCCAGTTCCTTCATAAGCTCCAAGCGGTTTTTCATAGACCCGCGGGATAACCCGACAGACCGATATAGTCAAGGCCACCGGCAATAGTGCTGCGCATCGTCAGAAATTTCAAGAACACCGATTTCGCCCACTCGCTGAAGCCGCTGCTTCCAAAAGATGAACGTGATCGCCTTTCCGGCAACAGGTTTATACTGCTTCTCGAGGGGGACCTCGAAGAGGCCATCAGAGATTAGATTGTAGCCCTGGCGAAGGTAATTCCCACGACGACGGCCGCTCCGGCCTTCTTCAAAATTTTTGCGCATTCGTTTAACGTGGCGCCGGTTGTCATAACGTCATCGACGAGGAGGATCCTCTTGCCTCGCACCACGCCCTCTGCGCGTTTGGAAATGGCAAAAGAGGACTTTACGTTCCTGATTCTCTCGACTCTGTGGAGAGTCGCCTGAGGGGAATCGTTGCGAATCCTTTTGAGAAGGTTTTTCTCGGCTCTTTTCCCCGATCGCTTCGACACGATCTCCGCGATAAGCGCCGCCTGGTTATAGCCGCGCAATTTGAGTTTCCTGCTGTGAAGAGGAACTGGGATTATCATGTCGAACTCCTCTGTTTGTCTCAACTTGCTGTGGATCTCCCTTCCTATAAACCCTGCAAGATTTATCGCCTCGCCGTATTTGAATGAATGAACGCAGCCGCGCACGCCCCCCTCGAATGCAAAACAGGAAATACACGAATCAAGATACACGGCGCCAAGCTGCGAGATGTCGGGACCGGCATCGACGCGAATCGCTCGCGCTGAACATTCATCGCAAATGGTGAGCTCCTCAGTCTGAAAGTTCCCACAGAGCGGGCATCTGGGAGGATAGACGATACGCAGCAGAGATGCCGCAACATCGAAAAGAAAAGACATCAGTATTTACTTCTTTCTGGGTCGACTGGATATTTTCTTTTTCCGGCTGGCGGGTTTCTTTTTGAGCTTGGCAGATTTTGTGCGGACCGAACCTGGCTTCTTCGATTTCATCTTCGGCGGCCTTACCTTTACCGGCTTCTCCCTGACGGGCTTCGCGTCAGCCCATAGGCGATCGAGTTGATAGTAACTCCTGAGATCCTTGTGGAAGACGTGAAAAACTACATCTCCGTAATCCACTAGGACCCATTCACCGGCATCGAGCCCCTCAACACCTATGGCAGAAATACCGTGGTCCTTTTTGATTTCCTCTCTCACAGAATGGGCCAGCGCCCGAACCTGCCTGTCGGAAGCGCCGCTCGCGATGACAAAGAAATCGGTGAAGCTCGTAACCCCCCTGAGATCGAGAACCGCTATGTCCATCGCCTTGTGATCAGCCGCTATTTTCGCCGCAATCCCCGCCAGTTTTTCTGATATCATTCAGGATCTCCAGTTTGAAAGATAATTGAACCAAGCTCCCTCATCAGCTCCTTCAAGCCGTCGTGCGTGACTGCCGATATCGGGATAATGCGGCCTTTGTGAATCTTCTTCAACTTATTTTTATAAAGCTCGTAGGCTTCCCTGGCTTCCGGGATATCCATCTTGGTTATGACGAGCACCTCGGGCCGCTCCATCATGAGATCGCTGTAAAGCCTCAGCTCGTCGCGTATGACCTTGTAACTCTTTACCGGATCCGGATACGCCGGATCGACCGGGTCGATCAGATGGACGATGACCTTTGTGCGCTCTATATGGCGAAGGAACTGTATCCCCATCCCAAGCCCTTCGTGCGCCCCTTCTATGAGCCCGGGTATATCTGCCATCACGAAGCTGCGTTCCGAATCGAGCCTCACCAGGCCGAGGCTCGGAACCTTGGTGGTGAAGGGATAGTCTGCGACCTTGGGCCTGGCATTTGAAACCGCGGAGACGAGCGTAGATTTGCCTGCGTTGGGAAGCCCCACCAGACCTGCATCCGCGAGCAGCTTCAACTCGAGCCTTATCTTCTTCTTCTCGCCGGGGGTGCCGGGCTCGGCATGGCGCGGAGCCTGATGCGTCGAAGTAGCGAAGTGCATGTTGCCGCGCCCCCCCTTCCCTCCGCTCGCGACGATAAATTCAGCTCCGTCGCTGTTGAGATCGAATAAAAACGACTCGTCCTCCACATCGTAAATTTCGGTGCCCACGGGAACCCTTATGATGAAATCTTCCCCCGACGCCCCGGTCATCTGCTTTCTGCCGCCGTTCTTCCCATCTCCGGCCTTGAAGGACCTGCGGTAGCTGACGTCCAGGAGGGTGGAAAGATTTTTATCGGCCCTGAGAATTACGCTTCCGCCGTCGCCGCCATCCCCTCCGGCGGGCCCGCCCTTGGGGACATACTTCTCCCTGCGGAATCCAACCGCCCCGTTTCCGCCGTCTCCGGCCTCGACCTCTATTACGGTTTCGTCTATGAATTTCATTTTTCACCAACAAAAAAGCCCTCTTTTTCAGAGGGCCGATTTTTTAATTGTGCACGGCGGGAGCGCTCACTCCGCAGCCTTTACCACCGCGTACTTCCTGTTGTCGCGCTTAACTACGAACTCGAGAATGCCATCGGCCTTTGCAAAAAGGGTGCAATCCCTTCCCATCCCGACATTAGAGCCCGGATGAATCTTCGTACCACACTGACGAATGATTATGTTGCCAGCCTTTATCGACTGTCCGGCATAGAGCTTCACACCGCGGCGCTGGCCGTGGCTGTCCCTTCCGTTCTTTGCTGAACCCGCTGATTTCTTGTGTGCCATATCAAACCCCTGTTCCGGCCCCGGCGAAATAAGCCGTACACCGGCCTGTCAACGAACCGCCTAGGCGATTATCTTGTTTATCTTTATCTCGGTAAATTCCTGCCTGTGGCCGCAGAGCTTCTCGTAGCCTTTGCGCCTCTTCTTCTTGTAGACAAGAACTTTCCTGGCCTTGCCGTTTTTCAAGACCTGGGCCTCGATTTTGGCCTGATCGATAACGGGCGAACCGAACTTCGGCGCACCGGAGCCCCCGACCATCAATACCTCGTTGATCTCTATCTTGGCTCCCGCTTCAGCGCCCAATTTTTCCACCTTGATGACCGAACCTTCGCTCACAAGGTACTGCTTGCTTCCTGTTTGAATGACCGCGTACACTTGAAACTCCTTTATTTCCGAATAGATCGATAAGTCCAAAAAGGCGGAGTCCTCTATCCCATTTAACCCGCCAAAGTCAATATCTTTCAGATGCTATCGCGGCCTCCCCGCGGATACAGGTATAACACTTTGATATTAAAGGGTTATTTTTCAGTCACGTCGAACTGTTCAAGGTGATATTCCGCTACGCTCTTTATGTGAATCCTTTTGCCGAAGCGTTTTTCCAGCTCCTCGAGCTGCCGCCGCTCCTCATCGAAGAGTATCGATGCCACGGAGGGATGACAATAGACCATGACCTGCCCCCCCTTGATATCGGGTATCTCGCGGCACACCTCGCGAAAGATTTCGTAGCATATCGTAGTCGGGCTTTTCAAATACCCCTTCCCTTCGCAGTACGGACAGGTATTGGTGAGCTGGCGGCGAAGGTCCTCGCGAGTGCGTTTTCTAGTCATCTCGACGAGGCCTATCTCCGAAATTTTCGTGACGGTCGTACGCGCCTTGTCATCCTTGAGAGATTCCTTGAGGGTGTTGTAAACCTTGTTCCTGTGATCGGCGCGCTCCATGTCTATGAAATCCAGAATTATTATTCCGCCGATGCCGCGCATTCGAATCTGGTAGACAATTTCTTTTACGGCTTCGAGATTGGTTTTTAATATCGTATCTGCGACATTCCTGCGCCCGACAAATCTCCCGGTGTTTACGTCGATCGCGGTAAGCGCCTCTGTCTGTTCTATTATGATGTAGCCGCCGCTTTTGAGCCAAACCTTCTCGCCGAGCGCGCGCGTTATCTCTATCTCGATGCCGAACGCATCGAAGATGGGCTCTGTCCCCTCGTAAAGCTCCACCTGCCCCTTCCCCTTCGCAAGATACTTGGAAACGAATTTTTTTATTTCCTCATACGCATCTTTGGAATCAACCACGACCCTGTTGATATCGGGAGTGAATAGATCGCGCATCACGCGAGATATGACGTCGAGTTCAGAAAGCACGAGCGAAGGGGCCTTTGCGGACTTGGCGCGGGGCTCGATCTCCTTCCAAAGCCTTGTGAGATATTCCACGTCAGCCTGGATCTCAGCCTCGCCTATTCCGGAAGAAACGGTGCGGACTATGAAACCGCCCGGCCCCTTGTAAAATTTATGGATCATCTTCTTGAGGCGGATGCGCTCTTCCTTGTCCCCTATCCTGTGCGATATGCCGATATGATTCACGGTCGGCATATAGACCAGAAACCTTCCGGGAAGCGATATGTGAGAGGTAACCCTCGCACCCTTTGTCCCTATCTGGTCCTTCTCGACCTGCACCAGAATTTCATCCCCATCGCGGAGAATATTTTCTATGTGTTCATCGCGGTTGCGCTTGACCGGCTTTTGCCCCTCCTCCTCGGAAACATCGTCCTCATCGCCCATCTCCTCGAGCATAGCCATGTCGGCGACTACATCTGCAGCATGTAAAAAAGCCGTCCTGTCAAGGCCAATCTCCACGAAGGCCGCCTGCATGCCGGGCATGACCCTAGCGACCTTTCCTTTGTAGATGTTTCCCACAACCCCCTGCTCGCGGTTGCGCTGGATGCTGAGTTCAGTAACGACTCCGTTTTCAAGGCGTGCCACTCTGGTTTCGCCGAGGGTCACGTTTATTATAAGTTCATTGCTCATTCGACCTTCCTATTATTTAGAAATCAATTCCAACTTGCGAACCAGCGCCCTGCTGAGCAGCTCATCCCCTGCACCATAGAGGGCAGAGATCACATGAGAGGGCCTCAGCACGGCTTCCGAGGACCTGATGGTAACCGATATAGCACCATCTCCCAAAACATCAAGCTCGGCAATCTGTTCTTTCAGATCGATCGCTCTTTCCCGGTCCCCTTTCTTTTTTACGTAGAAAACCGGTTCATTCGAACGCAGCCTGGAGGCGCCCGCCTCCAGTTCTCCGCGCGAAAGCCATGGAAGTAAAACCTCGTAGCGGACAGCCTCGACGCTCTTCTCTATCGACGCGGCGCCGGGAGGAAGGAGGCTCACCTCCTCGACACGGAATCCTTGCGGCAGCCTCTCATTGAGGAGATTTAAAATATCCTCTTCGAATTCATTCGACAAAAGTTCTATGTCAACGAACTCGCACTCGCTCTCCATACCCACCGGCAAGGCGGAACCGACGCTCACCTTTATCCTTGGATGATATCCGGACGAATAGGCAGCGCGAAGCCCCGAAGCCCGCAGCGCAATCCTCCAGATGTCCGCAGTCTCGATCCCCCCCAAGAAGGCCGCGCCACCGGTTTTGGAATACTTCAATCTGAATTTTATGGATTCCGCTTTCTCCACATCCTTCGGGGCATCCTGCAAAAGAGGGTTCTGGTGAAGATCCGCCAGAGGAAGATTCCGAAGTGACGGATCGCACAAGCCGCATGCGGAGCAAATGCCGGCCGTGCAATCCTCGGTCTGAAGAAGTTCTCTGGATTTTCTCCTCTCGTCGATCAAAAATTTCCTGCTCGGACCGCAGCGCAGAGGATCCCACGGAAAGAGATAGTCCTCGGGGCGTTCGAAAAGATACACGGAGGGATCTATGCCACATTTTTCAAATGCGCTTCGCCAGATGTCGAAGCGAAACATCTCATCCCACCCGTCGAACCTCGCCCCCGCCGCCTGCGCGGCCTCGATAACATCGGCCAGCTCCGCTCCACCGCGCGCAAATATCCCCTCGAGCCAGCTCATGTTCGCATCATGCCACCTGTAAAAGAGCCCTCTGCCGCGAAGAACCCTCTTCAGATAATCCTGTTTTTCGATCGTCTCCTCAGCGGATATCTGTTTCTCCCACTGGAACGGGGTGTGCGGTTTCGGTATGAACGTAGATGTCGACACAGTAACCTCAGCGCGGCGATGACGCCTCCTGCCAATCTCCAAACAGCGCTTAGCTATCCCGGCTATTCCATCGAGGTCCTCCTGCGTCTCGCCCGGAAGCCCTATCATAAAATAGAGCTTCACCGCATGCCATCCGTACGAAAATATTTTTTCAACCGAGGCGTATAGGTCCCCATCCGTATTCCCCTTGTTGATTGCGCGGCGCATCCGTTCCGTGCCCGCCTCAGGCGCAAGGGTGAAACTCCCCGAACGCGCGCTCCCCATGTTTTTCATCATTCCGTCGGTGAGCGCCTCGACGCGCAGGCTCGGTAGCGATGCGTCTATCGGCAGCTCGCTCTTTTTATGAACAATCGCAAGCGCCTCTTGAAGCGGAGGCCAGTCGCTCACCGAAAGGGAGAGAAAAGAAAAATCCTCGTGTCCGGTATTTTTCACTATATCGCTAACGATACCGACGGCCGTTTCGCAACTCCTCTGCCTGACTGGCCTGTATATGTATCCAGCCTGGCAAAACCTACACCCCCTCGCGCAGCCGCGGGACACCTCGACCGCAGCGCGCATCTGAGTCGCAAAATATGGGACTACAGGATGGCGCGGAAATTTTGCCCGGTTCAAATCGTGAATGAGCGCCCTCCCTACGCCGCATTCGGGAATTCCCCTGACAGGGACAAAAACTCCTTCGAGATTCGAAAGTTCCTCCAGAATTTTTTCCCTGCCGCATCTGGATCTCTTTCCGTTCGCGACTATCCGACAAATTTTTTCCGAAATTTCCTCGCCATCGCCGATGACGATAGCGTCAAAAAACGGCGCCACCGGCATGGGGTTGTAGGTGCAGGGACCACCCGCAATAACTATTGGATCGCCATCACTCCTGTGCTTTGCCCTGATAGGAATACCGGAAAGATCGAGGACGGTGAGCGCATTGGAGTAGGTAAGCTCGTACCCAAGGCTTATTCCTACGATGTCGAACTCCGAAAGCGGCCTTCCGGACTCCAGCGAAAATAGCGACCTGCCGGCAGAGGTGAGGGCCTCTTCCATGTCGATCCATGGGGAGAAGGAGCGCTCCGCCAGCCAGTCATCGCTGGAATTTATGATGGAATAGAGTATAGAAAGCCCTATGTGGCTCATCCCAAGTTCGTAAGTATCGGGAAAAACTAAACAAATTCGCACCGAGGCCGAATCCCAATCCTTGCGGATGGAACCGGGCTCGCCGCCGATATAGCGGTAAGGATTCCTTACCGAGGCTATCATCTCCCTTGTCGATTTCTCCATCAGAGGGCGCTTCTAGCAGCATATCCATTGAAAAAGCAAACTATCTCCTCTATACCTCCCCCGCCAGAGTGGAACCGCCGATACTCAGAAGGCCGGATCTTTTGTAAAACAGTAAAAGACTGAGCAACATAATGATGCCGTATCCGATAAGGCTGGGGACTTAGACAAACCGAGAGGAAATAAAGAAAATGACCACTATAAAAGACACCCAGGGGGACCCTCACATTCACACGCAATCACAGCCCTCTCCAACCGATGGAATCGATCTGGCGGATGGGCAATCGGTCGCAAATGGCGATCAAAGAGACGAATTTACGACTGAACAAAACCCGTCGAAAGAGCTCGCTGGCATAGGCAGCGGAGGAGGTCCCAATATCGACGCACACGCGACGGGTCCGTGGGAACTCTGGGAAATAAGGAGGGAGCTCTCCGAGCTCATCAAATCCGCATCTTCGTCAAATTTCCGCAACCTGGATATGCAGAAAATATTGGTCGAAGCCATAGGACGTTTGCAAAATAATTTCGATCCCCAGGAAAAATCCGCAGGCTCGATTCCGTCCGAAAGGGATATTGCAACTGCGCTGAGCAGGGCTTTCAACTATCTCTACAGACACATGCCCGAAGCGAGCAGGAGTATTGAAAAAAGCGATATCCAGAGAGCTCAGGCCGGAAGCTCCAGAGATGGATTTCTCTTCAAGCTCCTCAAAGATTTCGTCAGCTCGAACGCAGCGCAGTTGTCGCTCTTGGGAGCCAAGACACAATCCGGCGCTTGGTCAAAGAGATCAGGGCCTGTCATGAGTTTCGACGCCACAGTGAAAAGGGTGGTGACAGCCCAAGCAATCCCCCTAGAGATTCAGGCGATGGCCCGCGATCTGCCTGATTCCGAACCCATGACAGAACTTTTGACAAAAGCAGAAGCCGCCGGAAAAGGGCTCTCCCTCTTCGGCACTGATGAATCTGAAATCGCCGCGGCTCTCTCGAAAAATCGGGAAAGACTAAGGGCGCTAAAGATCATAGATGAGCTTGAACTCGCACGGAGAAACGCGATTGCAGTTCACACGCGTGAAACCGTGAACTTCGACGATCCGAGAATAGAGGAGCTCTATAAAAAAGTCGCAGATGATCTTGAAGAGTGGTTCAATAACAACAAGATTACGATGGAGGAAAGACCCTTTCTTGAAACAGCCCTTCGCGAATATATAGCGATCCGTTTCTCAGAACAGAGTGACGGAAAGACGATGCACCACTTCGATCTCAGCGAGTCGGCCTTTGAAAAAACGATGGCTCTTATCGAGCACTCGAAAGGGATCGAAAACATCAACGCGATGTATGGCCTCATGGCCAGAGCGCTCAGTAGCCTGGCAAGGTCGGACTCTTCGAGAGAAATAGAAGTGGAAATGGAGATGACATCTGCGCAAAGGATGGGAGTCACAAGCACAAAATCTGCGGCACCGCGACAGAGACTCGTATCACCCATTTTTTCATTTCAGAAAATTCTCGGTGATGATCTTTACGCAAAACTCGACAAGTTCTACAGCGACGTGCTTAGCGGATCGGTCCCGTTCGTCATCGATGAAGATCCCGCTGTTGAGGCATCGCACTTTTACAAATTCATGTTCCACTATGTGAGCAGATGCGCCAACGAGTACGGAGCTGAGAATACTGCTAAAAAATTAAAGGAGAGAGGTCTAGAGCCAAGAATCACAAAGGCGATTTTTCTGGAGGTCAAAGATTCATACGAACTCTTTACAAACTCGACCCTAGAATTGGTCAGACTCTTTTTCAAAGAAGCGATTCCTGAAAAAACTGCGGCAGCCACGATGTCTCTGAAGCCTACTGCACGCGAATACGAAACCTCGGTCAGAAAGATGAGCTCCTCATCTAGGGGGGGTGACGGCTTTATCAACTGGAAGTACGATTTTAAAATGCGCAAGGCAATGCCCCTGAAAACCTTTCTCGGACAGATATCCGGCGTGGGCGAACCGGGCTTCGAAGAGGAATTCAACTCCTACAACCTAGGCATCACCTGGAAGTCGATGATGAACTGGGGAGAGGTACGCGCCAACGCCGACGGTAAAACAGAGGAGATAGGCGAGAAGCACTGGGAACGCATGATAGAGAACTGGAAACACATAGCCGAACATTTCGTCAGACAAGAATCGAATCCGGAAGGGATGCCGGGTAGCCTTTTGGAGTTCATGAAGGAATATACTCCGAAGGATCGCTCGCAGGAAAGTTGGCTTGAAGACCTGGACAAAAAACGCAATTTCGCAGAACTCAAGGCGCTTGCTATTGCCAACAAACCAAAAGGGATAAGCGAGCTTCACTGGATGATGTATGCAGGATGGATGGCATCCATCAACAGGATAGAAGACCTCACCGTCCAGCCAGAAAACTACGACGCGATGATAGCCGCATACTACTACCTGAACGCTCTGGCAGCAAAGTACGGAGAGAAGATGGACTTCATGGAATATCTGGGGTGCATATTCCCGGTCATAGCCAGAATTCTCTTAAGGGCCGATGAAGAACTCATCAAAATGCACGATTCGGGACTGTTTCACAATATCCCCTACGGCGCTTGGAGCTACAGACTTTTGGCACAGCAGATCAGGAATGCTGGACTCGAGTCACACACTAAAGTGAGGGGAAGTACATTCGAAGCGCACTTATCGAAAGAGTACAGGCCGGAGCTTTGGAACATTAGAAACTACGCAACAGGGGAGATGGCGGAGCAGCTCAGTATGAATAGGGAGGAACTAATAGAGTTCTTCTCCGGTTTTCTGATGTTCGCGCCCGAAATAAACGCCAGAGTGGCGGTCTTCGACGCCGAGGGTGCGCAGATATCTCACAGGGCTCAGGGGGTGGAGAGCAAATACAAGTTTCATCTTGTAGAATCGGATTGGAAACATGTGACGCAAGGCACCTCCCCCTCGAGCTCCGCCGAAAGATACGTGGACGACAAAATAAAGTCCGGTCACTACACAGCACGGACGAGCGAAATGCGGACATTCCTCTCAACCGCTGCGCTCCTCATGCCGCAAGGCAAGCTCCTGAGGGCTGACGGCAGCGAGCTGGCACTTGACGATGCAAAAAAAGAGTTCGAAAAATTTGCAAAGGAAGAACTACTAAGGTCCCTGATCTTTGCTGAAATCAGCTCCTCGGCATCCAAGTATGCTCCGGACGACATAAGGGATGCCAGAAAATTCTACGCCGAAAGCTTTGAAAATTACTCCAGCGCGTTCACCGATGGCACCTCCATACTCGGAGATATAGTGGTAGAAAATTTTTCGGTGCCCTTTGAGATAACCTACGGAAATGTCGGGCGCACGGACGCAGGGAGGGTGCAACTTTCCATCGGCGCACTGGCCGAGCTTGCCTCCAAAGAAAAATGGAGCAGCCAGCATACCCGCAATGTGGCTGAAATCGCAAAGACCGTGGAATATTTGGTCGCAATAGGCGAGATGACCCGCGAAGAGGCGTCCGACTGGGATTCCCTCGAAAAAGCGGTTATGGAGAAAATCTCGATTGCGACTGGGGAACAGACCGGCGCGCTTTCGGATTACATGAGGCTAGCCAAATCGGAAGAGCCTACAGACGCTGCTGCTTCAAAGCCGAAAAACACCATCCGGGAGACTAAAAAAATGCCCTATGCGGTCGGCGTTTTAAAATGGCAAAAGCTCTTTGCGGAGCACGTAGCATCGCTCGCGGACATCTCCCGCGATGAAGCCGCCCTAGTTTCGGATGCGCTCATAAAATATCTTTATGTCGCAGGAAGTGCAAAAAAACGCTTCTGGCCCAAGACACTCGAAAAAATTGTGGCCGCCTCCGGCATTGCGGACGAGGTCGTCGCTTTAGAAGATATTAAATCCTTTCTGAAAAGTATGGGCTTTGAAACGGAGCATTCAATACATTCAGCGGCAGCTTCATCAGGAGATTTGCCGGAGGTGATCGCAGATAGGATAGCGGATGAGATATTTGAAGATTATAAAGCCCTTTTTCCTCTCAGAAAAAATAGCGCTGGGCGCGAGAGGATTCCGCTAAATCTCGACTTGATAGCCGAAATTTCGGGCCTTCACCTGGGAGAACGCGGCCTGCCGAACGCAAACTCCGACGTGAAAAAATTCGAAGCACTCATCATCCCTCGCATCAACAAATACAATGAGAGCGCTAGCGGATCGCTGCGACATGAAGAGCATCTTCCAAGTGAAGGCATGCTCAATCAAAAATTCACCTCCGCGGCAAAAGACAGGGGCATGGATGGCAGCGAAAATATAGCCGCCGTTCGCCGTTCCCTTTTTTCGATGGCCGGATCCATACGGCGCGCCAAGCTCCCTGCCGACATGGAAATTGAGGAGGCGCTCCAAAAAACCGGGCTGATAGCATCGTCAGTTTCGGAGAACACGTCGCTTCTGAAATCGACGATGCAAGGACAGATCGCGTCGCTCAACCTTATCAACGAGGCGATCGACCATCCCAAATACGGGGTGGCTAAATTCCTCACGGACAACTACGAAGCCACTGGGATAAATCCTTCGGATCTCAAGAAGCTGATAGGACGATATGCCAAGTTGAGGCTGTCTGGAAACCTGCCGGCGCAAATCAGACTGCTCGCCTTCGAATCGCTCGACCCGTCCAGTCCGGCGCTCGCGTCGCTCCTGGCAGACTTATACGAGAGAATCGCCGCAGAATGGTTTTACTCCGCGCGCTTAGGCTTCTCAGATATAATGGAGATGGCCGACCTCTCGCTGGAGGATATATCAAATGGCACGGCACCCCCTCCGGCAGACATCGAAGATATGAAAATCAGGGTGGTGACATTGGCGAAAATCGCCGAGTCATTCGAAGAAATATTGGAGGCGGAAAAGATTCTGCTCGCAATGGAAGATTTCCTCGGCATCGATACCACGAGGATGCCGATAATCCGGAAAGTTGAAAGCTCATTCTCCGGCGATATATCCGCTGTACACGCGAGCCTCGATGCAGAACTAAACGACGCCGTCTTGCGCATCAGCGGTTTCTATTCGGAGTCCTTAAGGCTCTACACCGAGGCAGCAGAGCTTGCCTCCGAACCCGCAGTTATGGAGGAAGAGGCCGCGAAAAATCAGCTGGAGAGAGCGATCTCATCCTCGGCAATACTCACGAAGCAGATCACCGAATTAGATGCACTCACCCCTCTGGCGAGTAGAATCTACGAGATAATATCCTTGCGAAATTTCGACGCCGCCATAGCTAGCGCTTTGAAAAAGATCCCCGCCGAAATTCAGATCGACGAAGATTCGATGCCCGCCAACTCTCATGAGCTGGCGAGGCTCTACATCGGCAGAGCCGCCGATCTTCTGAGATCGGCTGAAACGAAGACACTCGAAAAGTGGGTAGCTGCGGAACATACACTAGCCGAGATCAGGGCTGAGGCGCGCAGAGTCGAAGTTGCAAAAACAGCCTCGAGGCTCGATTCGTTCAGCGCCGCGCTTGAAAACAAAACCGGAGAGCTGATCCCTATCCTTACGGAAGGCGTCAGGGCAAAGTTGGAAAAACTCGACGGCATAAAATCGGGATTGATTTCGGATGAGGCGCCCTCCGAGGAATTTCTCAGGGATGCGCTCCTGAGTTCAGACGCCCTATACGAAGGTGCCACCCACGGCATCGATAAAAGCGGCGCCTTGGCGGCGGAGATTTCCGACATATTGGAGCAAAGAAACCTCCTCGGACATACCGCAGGACTCTCCGAATCGATCGCAGCTGCTGAAGGCACCCTGCTAACCCACGGCCCAAGCGATCTACTCGAAGAGGCCCTCAGGCGCTGCAAAGAGGCGTTCGAAAAAGCGGAGGCGGCGCTCTCGCTTTTTGTAGAGGTTAAGAAGGATATAACGACGGGGATAGACTCTATAAAGGCCGCCCTGGAAAACTACGAAGACAGGCTTCCGATCGCCCCCCCGTTTAAGCCAAAAACCGCGGAGGATATGGAAATATTCGACGCCACCGAAATAGCCGACTTCAGCAGCAAACCCATATCCTCCAGGGCTCACAGGAGTGCAAAGGCAACGCTCGCTGCAATAACGAATGCAAAAATCATAAGTTTCAAAGAGGGGAGCATGATCATCACCTCCCAGGAGGCGGAAAAATTCACGAGCTGGAAGAAACACGGGAGACGAACCCCGCTCACGCTGCGCTTGGTGACAGGTGAAGTTAAGGAGATAGAACAAGGGCGATTCGGGATAAGGCTGGCAGATATCAGGGATATCGATCCTGAAAATCCGCACGTAAAAACGATACGAGCAGCCAAGCTCTTGGCCAACATAAGATCCTCTGAGACAGCATTTGCTGCAGACATAATATCGTCGGGGCAGAACATGCCGATCTCATCCCTTTTGAGCGATCTTGCGCAATACGACCCGTCGACGGGAAAGGAAGGGGCGCTCGCCACAATCTCATCGTGGGCGATGAGAAATCTTCACATAATACCGAGGGAGATTTACATAAATTACATATCCATCAACAAGAAAAATGCGCCGGAGCCGCTGAGCTACACCGAGGAAATACACGCGGCATGGCGAAAGCTGAACGAGCTGGCACACGAAAATCCGGACATGGGGCCCCTCATTTTCTATCAAATCGGCCCGAATGGTGAAGAAATTGAGATATGGAAAAGGCCCGTCAAGATCGCGGAGGTAACGGAAAGCCTGAAGGAAAACAGCGGCCGAATAAGATCCTACGATATTCAGACGGCCAGGTGGGTTGAACAAAGCCTGTCCGACATTTTAGGCAACGCAAAGATTCTCAGATTTTCAATAGGGGGATCTTACAGGTCGTCGCCGATAAAAGCCCTCAACCTCAAAACCAACTACAGCATCACGGCCGACCCCGAGCTGATGAAGCTCGCGCGTCTCATGCTCCTGACCGAAGAGGATGAAGTTCTAAGGAGAGCGAGCAAGATGACCAGCGTCGATTTCCCCAGTTTTATGAACTGGCTGCTTTTTCCGATATCGATGGCGGCTCACGACGTGACGCCCCCTCTGACTACGAGAGAGGCGCAGGCGATAGCGCTTGAGGCGTACAATATCATTCGAGGTTCGGCAAAAAAGATAGACCCGTCGGAGGTAAGGCCGGAGTCGCTGGCAGGATGGCTACAAACAACCCCCTTTTATGACGGAACGGAACAAAGTCTCACATCCCTGAAGAAAAAGGATGCGCTCGCCACGAGAATTTCAAACCTGATGTACATGCTGTCTATATACTCCGGCAACCCGCCAAAAGCCATCGAGTTCGACAGCATGATATCGGATGCGGAGTTCGGAAATTTCCTCGAACGAAAGTTTGCCGAGGAGGCGCAGTCCATATACCTCAACATGCATCTGCCAGTCCTCGTAAGTCCAGATAAAGACCTGTTCAAAAGCAACCCCGAAACCTTGGGGGTCGGCTCAGCGCAGCTATGGAGCATGCTCAGCATATTCGAACCGGCGATGAAGGTAAGCCTCCCCGAATCGAATTCGCTTTCAGCGGTGCGCAAAATACTTAGCGGAGCGCCGGCGTGGATAAGAATCCTGATACAGAGGTTCCCTTCGCTTTCCAGACCGCTCTGCCTCATCGCACTCGTCTATGACCAGATGCCGGAATCATTCAGAGATGGGCTGTCCAAAGTCATGAGGGAGGTCATGACCGTTCCCAATAGTCCAAACGACGAAGAACGCGCCAAGCAGAGGATCATATCTTTTTATCGCGAACACGCCGCGCCGGGCGCTCACGGCCACCAGGGGATAATCCAGGCGCTCAATAGAAAAATCCCGGGAGGACACACGCTCGCAAGCTGGTGTTCGGGCAGCCATGATTTGGCGGAAGGATTTAAGGATAGATGGGAGGATTTCGAACCCGAAAACGTGATCAGGATAGCCTTTTTTGAGCTGACGAAGTTGCGGCCGGCGCTCGCAGCAAGGCTGATTGAAAAGATGGACGCAGAGAAAGACAAAGACCAATTGTACGCCCCGATCCTATCTTTCATAGAAAAGTATCCAGAAATGCGGAACCCGGTTCTTTCGCTGAGCGTCCTTTACCATAACATGGAAACCGAATCGAAGAATGAGACACGCGATTTCCTCATGAACCTGGAATCCTCCAATCCGGAGGAACTCGTGAAGTTTTTACAAAAATTTTCCATTCAGAAGGCAATAATAGACGCCTTGAAGGCGGATTCCGGCGTAGAGCGAAACATGAGCACAGCCGTATATCTCACCGGCGAGGAAAAACCATACATCCCGACTGAAATCCTCCCCCCTGCCATCAGGCTTCGTGCCATAATACCTGGCCTCGCGAAAATGAATCCAGATCAAGGCCATTTTATCAAAATCTTCCCCAAAGATAAAAACAGCAAAGTCCTCTTAAACCTTATAAAAACAGCTGAGAAATACCCTGAGATGGGATCTGCGGTTGTCTTGATGATTTTAGCGCAGTTCCGCATGGATGACGAGGCGCGCATAAATTTCCATAGATACTTCGAAAATATGCACAATCCCGGGCCAAAGGAGCTGGTCGATGCCATATTGGATCTACGCCTCGTTACACATCTCGAAGAAATAGTGAGCTCCTTCGACACAACAGATGATAGGGGGATGCCTCACGCCAATGCGAAGCCGGCAAAGCCAAGGCCCTCGAAAAAGGAAAAGGATGACCCGCGCGGGGGAGGCGGATCGTCGGGCGGGACGCCAGCCGGAGGATCCGGGAGAACTTCTCCGCCTCAGACTCCACATCCGACCGCGTCCGCATACGGCAAATGGGCCGCTCAACGAGCGACGCCGCCGCTTTCACAATCATCGGAGATCGACGCCGGAGCCGCCGCGCTCCTCACATATCGGAGCCAGCAGAGCCAGAACCCCGCCCGGATGCTTTCATCGGGTATGCCGAACGCAGGTGTATTTGGGATCCAGCAGATAACAACGCCTTTCATCCACACGCCGGCGACCTCCATCGTATCGATGCAGGCCTTTACCGGAATTCGGCCGATGATCTTCAGATGACCACTGTCAGTCAACCACGCTGCCGACTAGGTCGTAATGATGCGCTTCGGTGATGTTGACGGTGACAAAACTTCCGGATCTTGCGAAACCTTCGTTGATATAGACGACGCCGTCGAACTCCGGCGCCTGCCCTTCGTGACGCGCCTGAACCAGCATCTCGGTCTCCTCTGAAGGACCTTCCACCAAAACATCTACTCGCCTCCCGAGGTAGCGCTGGTTGTTGCTCAGAGAAATTTCTCTCTGCAGTTCCATCGCCTCCTTCATGCGCTCCTCGACAATCTTGGGATGAACCTTCTCCTTCAATTTCGCGGCAGGCGTACCATCCTCTGGCGAAAAGGTGAAAACTCCGAGATGCTCGAACCTGATATCGCCCATAAAATCGAGGAGCTCGTCGAACTCCTTCTGAGTTTCTCCCGGAAAGCCGACAATCAGAGATGTCCTTATCGAAACGCCGGGGACGCGCTCCCTCAGCTTCCTGAGAAGGCCGCGTATTTCGCTCCCATCGCCTTTGCGTTTCATCATCTTGAGTATCCTGTCGTTTATATGCTGAACCGGAAGGTCGATATAGGAACAGATGTCATTTCTGTCGCGCATCAGCTCTATGACCTCGTCGGAAAATTTGTGCGGATAGGCGTAGAGAATTCTCAGCCATTTGTCTCCGCCCTTCAGGTCCGATAGGCTGCGCAGAAGCTTCGCAAAATCGGTCCCGATATCCACGCCGTAAGCTGTAGTGTCCTGCGCGATGATGTTTATCTCTTTTACTCCATCCGAAAGCATCCTCTGCGCCTCGCTCAAAATGGATTCGATCGGGCGAGAGCGAAATTTTCCGCGAAGCTTCGGAATGATACAAAAAGAACACGGGTGAAGACACCCCTCTGAAATCTTGAGATATGCAACATGCCTGGCGGTCGTACGCAGGCGTTCCGTACGATGATCGTAGATATACCCGGGTCTCCCCACCTCGACATGCTGTGTTCCGTCCCAGGACTTTATGAGTTCGACTATCTTGTGAAAGTCCCCCGTGCCTATGAAAATATCCACCTCGGGAAGGAGTTCGGCGAGCTCGCCCCTGTAGCGCTGCGGCAGACATCCAGCGACCACTAGCAATTTACAGGAGCCCTTTTTCTTGAACTCCGCCATCTCGAGTATGGTGTCTATAGCCTCCCTCTTCGCATCCTCCACAAATGCGCAGGTGTTGACGACTATGGCCTCGGCCTCTTTCGGCTCATCGATCAGGTCATGCCCCCCCTTCACAAGGGCCGCGAGCATGATTTCCGAATCGACCAGATTTTTGGGGCATCCAAGAGAGATAAAATGAAGTTTCATGGCATTCCTATGGTATGAATATCAGCCCGCTCGGCGTAAAACCACCAACCCCTATCCCAGACTGGACAGAGGTCATCTTCCCTTCACTGTCGTAGGTCATTACGGATACGGTGTTCGACCCTTCGTTGGCTACGAATAAAACTCTGTTCGCAGTCGATATCGCCAACGCCCTAGCCCTCTCCCCACCGCTGTTCATCGAAAAGCCTGTATCCGAAACATTTCCCCCTTCATCATAAGTGAATGATCTTATCGTTCCGCCAGCGACGTTCTGATTCGCAACGAATATTATCTTTCTGGAGGTGTCCAGAATTATATCGCGCGGCCTGGTTCCATGGCTGTTTATTACTCTCTCCCTCCTTAAGGCGCCATCATCGCCGTATGAAAAAACGGTGAGGTCGTTGGAATCGAAATTCACGCAAAAAAGCAGGTCATATTCCCTGTCGACGGCCAGAGCCACGGGCTGCGATACACCATCCCCAAAAGGAGAGCTGGCGACTTTCTCCAGCTCGCCGCCCGAACTGTAGGTAAAGGCGGCGATGTCGTTCGTTGTGTTGTTGGCAAGAAAAAGAAATTTTCCGCCATCGTCTATAGCCACGTCGTACGGATTAAACCCATCCACTCCATCGACCTCAACGAATGAAAGGCCGCCGGTTTCATCGTCGGAAATAAATGATGATACGGTGGAAGACCCAAAGTTGGATGTGAAAAGGATCCTGTTTGTCGCGTCGAACGCGAGCTCGTTCACACCTGTCGCCTCCGCGCTCACCGGATCGCGCAGCGCAACCAGAGATCCGTCCTCAAATGAATAGGTAAACTCCGATATCGTCGCGCTGTGAGCCGCATAGAGCGTCTGCGTCCTTGAATCGTGCGCAAGCCCTATCGGGAATCCACCCCCCGCAGAGGTTAGGGAAAGCTCCGATATCTTCGATGTCGAGCTGTCGAAGTCAAAAGCTACTATCTCGTTTGAACCCTTGTTCGCAACATACAGCATGCTTCGATATGTGTAACCGCTGCTTTTCGTGGTCTCGACGCCATCGGGATCGGCAAGGGTTATCTTCACAGAGCCCGTCTGATCGGCAGGCGGAGCTATAACCTTTATCCTCGTGGATTCGATGCTTACGACAACCGCATTTTCATCGCCGAAGGTAACGGTCGAATCTGCTAGAAATCCGCGTCCGACGAGCAGGACCTCGTTTCCTCCGCTCGTGCTTCCGGCTGACGGGGTGACGGTGTTGATGTGAATGTCATCGGTGACAGTTCCGCATGAAGCGATCATCATGCAGATCGACGCCACAACAGAAACTGCAGCTTTTTTCATGTCGATATCCCCGATCTGGACCTTCGGGTCCGGTATCCATCGATGCCTGCGGAGATTACCCCGAAAAACCGACAAAATAAAATAAATTTCGTCGTTGAAATGAAATTCCGGCTCTGGCAGCCTCGCACTCATGGGACTCAACTGCGGAATAGTGGGGCTGCCTAACGTCGGGAAATCGACTATTTTCAACGCGATGACCGACGCGAGCGTCCCCGCCGAAAACTACCCTTTCTGCACGAAGGACCAAAATACCGGCATGGCATTCCTACCCGATTCAAGGCTTCAAAGGATCGCCGAAATATTCAAACCTGAAAGGGTCATCCCGACGCAGGTTGAATTCGTCGATATCGCCGGATTGGTAGAGGGGGCGCACAAGGGGGAAGGGTTAGGAAATAAATTCCTTGGCCACATCAGGAACGTCGATGCGATCATCCACGTCGTAAGGTGCTTCGACGCCCCAAATGTCGTCCACAGCTATTCATCCGTCGATCCCCTGCGCGACATAGAGGTCGTGGAGACGGAATTGAAGCTCGCCGATCTTGAAACGGTATCCAGGCGGCACGAGAAAATCGCGCACGCGGCAAAAACAGGAAGCGCGGAGGCAAAAAAAGAGCTTCCCGCACTGGAGGCCGTAAAGGCGACACTCGAAGAGGGAGAGGCTGCCTCGTCCGCAAATCTCTCAAACGAAGATCGTCAGATGATATCCGGCCTGAACCTTATCACCACAAAGCCGGTGATATATCTTCTCAACGTGAATGAATCAGACGTCAAGAACCCCTCTCAAATCGTGCAGAGAGTTCTCGACCACTGCGCTTCACGCAGGATTCCCGCGGTTGAGGTGTGCGGATCGATCGAGGGGGAACTATCCGATCTTGATGAAGATGCCAGAAAGGAATTTCTCGCCGATCTCGGCCTTGCCGAGGGAGGGCTGGGAAGGCTCGTACACGCAGCATACGCGCTGCTGGACCTCATCACATTCTTCACCAAGGATGGTCCGGAGGTGCGCGCGTGGACGGTCGTGCGCGGCACGAAGGCCCCACAGGCCGCGGGCAAAATCCATTCGGATTTCGAAAAGGGATTTATCAGGGCCGAGGTTTATGGTTTTGACGAACTCAACGCCGCAGGATCTGAACAGAAGTTAAAGGAGTCAGGGCTTGTCAGAATAGAAGGACGGGACTATGTTGTAAAAGACGGAGATGTGATACATTTTCGGTTCAACATCTCCAGCTAGGGAGACAAACGGTTTGTGTCCCCCAGATTAAGGAGCTCCAGCGATGAAAAAAATTATAGGGATAGCGTTTTTCGGTTCAGCATGGGGGTTCATCGAGGCGACTGCAGGAGGGGCCATGCACTTCGCCAACGTGCCGTTCACCGGAACGATTATGGCATCGTTGGGATTCGCTATACTCTTCGCTGCATCGAAAAGTTCTCTCAAGTCAGGCGACCTGTTCGCGGTAAGCCTTCTCGCAGCATCATTCAAATTTTTGGACGCATGGCTATTCTCGCTCCCGATAATGGACAGGCAGATTTTAAATCCCGCAACTGCAATCGCCTGCCAGGGGCTGGCGGCAGCCGCACTCATGAAATTTTCGGAGGGAGGAAAAAATCCGGCGAGGTTTTTCGCCTCTCTGGCATCGATGGCTGCCTTGTCGATGATAGGCTTTAACCTCATTTCATATGTCGGATATGGATGGGAGACCAATCACACGATGAATCCGCTCAACTCTATCCTCATTCAATTTCCAGCCACCTCGATACTGTCCGCTGCAATTTGCACAGCTTATGCCGCCGCGGCGCTTCGCGTAAAAAACGGATTAGGGCTCGCCTGGCAGGCAGCCTCAGCCATAGCACTTGCCACATCCGCGGTAACGATCAACCTGCTGATGCACTGAAAAATTCCGCCGAAATATGAGCATAATCCTTTCAGATGATATCGACAGCGGCAAGAGCTCTGCGATCCTCGCATTTGTATCCGAGGCCATTTCAAAGGGAATAGATATTTCAGGATGGGCGACCCCCGCGCGGATGGAAAATGAGCAAAAGGCCGGTCACGACTTCGTCCCCATATCGAATGGAAAGCTGGGCGAGAAAATTCCCTTCACAACTGAAAAGGAGACTCCCGAATACATAAAATGGCGAAGGTTCTTCTTTAATCCGACGCCCTTCGAACTCGCTACCTCTATCGAAAGCCGATGCAAAATATTTTTAATGGATGAGATAGGTCCGCTAGAACTCGAGGATCGTATGGGGTTTTACGAGCCATTTCGAAAGGCGCTTTACAGGGCCAATTTTACAATCACGGTGACGAGAAATTCCTCTTTGGAGCTGCTTCTGCCGCTGATCGAAAGTGAAAGACTCATCGTCCTGACCCTCCCCGAGTTCATGATGAAGAAGGATGAACTCCTTGAACAACTGGCCGATAACTAACGCGCTGCGACGATGAAAACGCCTTGCTTTTCCCCGCCGATGCGGTACCGATCCATCCCATGAATGAAGATCAAATTAAAAAAATCGTATTCATAGAACCTAAATCTCCCGGCGCTCACGTATATAAAAAATGGGGTTTCCCAAGACTGGGCACGATCATACTCGGGACGATACTCAGAAACGCCGGGTACGACGTCCAGATATTCATCGAGGGGGTTAAGGGGATCGACTGGGACGCCGTCTTCGACGCCGACGCGGTCGGAATATCAACTATCACCTCCACGGCGCCGCGCGCCTACGAGATGGCGCACCACATCCGCAAAGCGGGGATTCCGGTCTTCATGGGAGGACCGCACGTATCATTTCTTCCTGAAGAGGCGCTGCTTCACTGCGATTTTGTGCTGTGCGGAGAAACGGAGGAGACGATCCTCGACTTCATCTGCGCGCTCAACGGCAGAAAACCCTTCGAACAGATACCGGGGCTAGTCTGGCACTACGGCAACCGCATATGCAAGAACCCTCTCCCCGAGGCGTGCCCAGACTTGGACAAATTTCCGATCCCGGATTTTTCGCTGATCAAGGGGAACAAAAAAACAGGGGTGG
This sequence comes from Myxococcales bacterium, assembly GCA_012513515.1. Lineage (NCBI taxonomy): Bacteria > Pseudomonadati > Myxococcota > Myxococcia > Myxococcales > Myxococcales bacterium. Next base: position 22,621 of record JAAZCA010000030.1, read on the forward strand.
ATCTTTCCATCACCCCCATAATGATGTCGCGGGGCTGTCCATTCGGATGCAATTTCTGTTCGGTCACGAGGATGTTCGGCAGAAAATACCGCTTCCGCTCGGTTGACAACGTCATACGGGAATTGCGCGAAAGGCGCCCCGAATGGGTCTTCTTCTATGACGACAATTTCGCCGCAAATCGCGCACACACGAAGGAACTTCTTCGCAGGATGATCCGCGAAAAGGCCGGCACAAAATGGATGGCACAGGTGCGAATCGACGTCGCCGACGATCCCGAGCTCATGGATCTCATGGTTCAGTCGCAGTGCAAGTATGTTTACATAGGGCTCGAATCGATAAATCCAGAAACGCTCAAAAACCTGAACAAAGGTCAGACCCGTGAAGAAATAGAACGAAGCATCGGAATAATACAGTCTCGCGGAATACGCGTTCACGGGATGTTCATCTTCGGCGCAGACACCGACAGCCCGAAGACTATCCGCGAGACCGTCCGCTTCGCGAAAAAGAACGGGCTCTCCTCCGTGCAGTTCATGATCCTCACTCCCCTACCGGGGACGCCGGTCTTTGAACAGCTGGAGCGAGAGGGAAGGCTGCTGTCGAGAGACTGGGAATATTACGACGCACATCATGTAGTTTTCCAGCCGAAGGGGATGAGCTACATCCAGCTTCAGAAAAAAACTCTCTCAGCCACGCTCAAATTTTATTCGCTCTCAAGGCTGATAGGGAAGATCAACAGGTTAGATATATGGTCCGTCATCATCAGCGCGTACGGGTGGCGCCTCTCGAGGCAGATGAGGAGGAGCACCAAAGGCTTCGTAAAGAGCCTAAAAAAGCGCTACGCTGAGATGGGGGCAGACTTGGGCAGCGCGCGAGTCAGCATGGGTATCAAGGCCCGAAAGACATCGGAGGATCTGAGGGATTTCTTCCAGTCGTTAAACTGGGAGAAGATCAAACGGCGAAAAGATATTGCTATCAAGGATGAACTTGATGCATGTCATATGAATAACGGAAAAGAGGCAAGTTAGGCGTCATTAAGATCAAGATGACGATAAAGCTGAAGATTCAAGATACCGGATTAAACTTCTTCAGATTTATGATCATCGCATAAGCCCTGCGAAGTAGCGTTTTCAGCTCCTCCTGATAGCTGGCAGATATATATCCATAAGCCGACAAGATATCGATAATCGAGGCAACCTCGGCTATAGACCCTAGCGAAATATCGAAAAACCGATTCCTGTCTCTCTGTGACCTCCTGCCGTTTCCCTCCGCTAAGTTAAGTAGCGTGCTAGAAAGCGCCCTTTTAAGCTGATCCTCCAGATAGTAATTCCCCCTTGGAAGTGATCCGATTAGCTCTGGCATCCTTTTTGCGACCGAAAGCAAAAGTCCGTAGCAGTTAAGCCGCTGATGATTCATTTCAAACCCCCTCCTTGTGATTTTAATTTCAAAACCTCTCAACCGGTCGGGAGGTTTTGAAATTAAAATCACAAAGGGAGGTATTATGTTCGGACATCAGCGGCTTTACTGCTACAATCTTTGCCTTGGGGTGGCAAAAAGAATGCCAGAGCTAATCGGATCGTGGCCCTCAGGGTCAGGATATCTCGTGGATCAGCTTAAACGAGCCCTTTCGAGCGTTATACTAAATATCGCGGAGGGAAACGGCAGGAGGTCGATAAAGGAGAGAAGACGGTTTTTTGATATCGCGATAGGATCTGCTACCGAAGTATCCTCTATTTTCGATGTCGCCATCGCTTATGGATATATCAGCAAGCCCATCTACGAGGAGCTTCAATCGTCTCTGCTTCAGGCGGTGAGAATGCTCTACAAACTGAAGTGATCATCGGTCGTGATCATTAATCCCTGATCAGTAATCCGCCTTTGTAAAATTCGGTTACAGCCGCAAATATCATTTACAATGAAGGGTTACCATTCGAAAATTTATGATGCCGGATAGGGAGGCGAAGTGCGCCTTGTCGACGAAGGGGGAACCCCGTCAAAAGAAAAGTGATCGTCAGATCGTGGTCGCTAATCGCTGATCTTTAATCCGGTTTTGTAAGACTAGCTTATATCCGCAAATATCATTTACAATGCAGGGCTACCATTTGAAAATTGATATGGGGTAAGACGAACCGCTTGTGTCCCCAAAAGAAGGAATTTAAAGCCCTCCGATTTGGGGCACGAACCATTTCTGTCCCCGGATCAGCTCCGAGATAAATTTCGTGAACTTGATACGCCCGGATCTCGTGAGATGCGTGTGATCCACGAAATCCTCCCTTTCCAAAAAGTTCAGATCGGCATCCGAAAAATATGGAAACCCGTACTTCTCCGACAGTAGGATCATGAAGGAGTGATACGGCGCGAAGAGCTTCGAAAAATATCCCTCCTTCACCCCGGGGTAATACGGCGCATCTATAACCAGAAGCGGAATTCCCATCTCTGTTATCTTCTTCACGCAGCTTTCAAGCATCCACTCGTTCATAGAAACTTCTTCGGGACGCACCCCCCTCCCCGGCCTTTCCTCGGCCAGGCGCTCATTTAAAATTTTCTCATCGAAGGTGTTCATCCTCTTCGAATAAGCGAACCTTAGGAAGGGCTTGCGCTTCGACATCCCGGCCAATATCGAAACCTCATCTTTCAGGATTCTCCCTATCGACTCGCGAAACCTGTAGAACGGAAATATCTCCCCAAGAAAGGAGTGCAAAAATTCAGTTCTCTCCCTCCACACCTCCCGATATCCGAGATGACTAACTATCGCGGGAATCGCATCGTGATTGAAATAGGGCCTCAACTTCGGATACATGTACCGCGAGGAGATCATGTTCAAATCCGATATCAGAACGATATGGGTCGGCCTCGCCTCGAGGACGCGGTCGATCGTCATGTACAGATCCATAGCGTGCGCATTGGAAATGCCGAGGTTGTAGAAGCGAATCCCCTCGGAGCCGAACTCCCTTTCGAGCATCCTCGTATCGACGTTCTCCCTCGCCTGGCTCGCGCCGAGGAAGAAGAACCCGGTCCCCCGCCCGGAGTTTCTAGCCACCGCCTCGAATCGAAAGGCGTCGTCCGTCCTCGGGCTGCTGTTCCTGTAGAAATAGGCCCAAAAGGCCTTCGAGTTGAAGGCGAGATTCTGCCCAAGCACCATCAGCAAAAAGGCGATGATGACGGCCCACGGCAGGCGCTTAAAACTGGAAATATATGAACGCCTTGGCATCGCTGACTCCAAAGAGGAGGATCAAATAAAACAGCACCAGATAGACCGGAACCCTTATCCAGAAACGGGACTTCGCGTAGCAGATCACGCTTCCGCTGCGATACTGCCACAGCTCCATAAGCAAAAGCGGCAGCGCGAACATAAAAAAATTCACGACAAGCGGCGCATCCTCCGGCCGCAGCGAAAAATCCTGCAGCAATCTGGACAATATATGAAATCCGCCGCCGACCGACTGCGCCCTGAAAAATATGAACCCAAAAAGTAACATCTGAAAATACAGAAACGCGGTTGCGACTCCGAAGATCGCCCGCGCATACTTGGGCAGCGCCGATTTCAAACGCGCAAGCCATGGCCGGATCGCGTAATACCCGACTATTCCAAGCCCCGAATAAAATCCAAACAACACGAAATGCCATGACGGCCCGTGCCATAGACCAATCAAGGACATCGCGAATACCGCGCACACGCCCTTTCGCCACTTCGATTTGGAATTACCGACCATGGGATCGTACAGGTAATCCCTTATCCAACTCGTGAGGCTGATGTGCCACCTCTTCCAAAACTCCCGAACGTTGCACGCGAAGAAGGGAAAGTTGAAGTTGGTCATGATATCGAAGCCCATCATCTTTCCGAGCCCCTTGGCGATGTTCGAATATCCCGCAAAATCGCAGTAGAGTTGGAGCATGAAGGCATACCCTGCGATCAGATAGGAAACCCCCGAAAGGCTGCGGGATTCAAAGACCGGATCGACGAGCGCGGCGAGGTTGTCGGCCACATAGACCTTCTGAAAAAGCCCCCAAAAGATGAAGGCCGCGCCGTCGTAGAATTTCTCCAATGTCACCGACCGCTCCCCCAGAATCTGCGGCAACAGGTGCTTGGCGCGCTCTATCGGCCCCGCGACGAGCTGGGGGAAAAATGAGACGAACAGCGCAAAATCCAGAAAATTTCGCGTGGGCTTAATCTCTCTCCTGTATACATCTATCGAATAGCTCATCGTCTGAAAGGTGTAGAACGAGATCCCAACCGGTAAAATTATGTCGAGGTAAAGCGGTCTGATAGCGATGTTGAAAAGAGCGAGAAGCTCCACCAGATTTTCAGCGAAGAAGTTGAAATACTTGAAAAAACCCAGGATCAGCAGATTTCCGCAGAGGCTTATGAGGAGATATCGTTTTCGCTTCGCATCGGACCCCGCCCCCTCCATCCCGAGCCCGCAAAAATAATCCAGCGCGGTTGAAATGATCAGCAGCGAGAGGAATCGCCAGTCCCATGAGCCGTAGAATACGTAGCTCCCGACGAGAAGCAGATAGTTTTGCCAGCGATGCCTCAGGGATATATACAGCAGGAGGAGTATCGTAAAAAAAATGAGGAATTCAAAGGAGTTAAACAGCATCGCCGCTTTTTACCAGATATCTGGATGGTTACAAGGGAAATTTTCCCTTTCATAATCGGCATAAGCTGCTAGAATGAAAAAAACGGGTTTTTAGCAATTTTGACATACCCAGCGTCCGATAATATATACGGGTCAAGAGAACCTTAGGAGAGCCGCTATGAATAAAATTTCACACTTAATAGTCGTCATCCTCGCTATCGCACTCGCACTTGCCGCGTGCGGAGGCAATATAAAATCCAAATCCGACACCAATACAACAACCTCAACAGGCACAGAAACAGGCACAGACGATCCTTTGGTGGTATTCGATGAGGGGGACATGGAAAGCGAAGATGCCGCCGTACCCCCCGTATTCTGGCCCACTGCGATAGGAGACGTGACGGTGGAATGCGGCAGGGACTTCAGCAAAGCAATAAACACCAAGGGCGGCACCGGCGAAATTTCATGGAAGGTAAACGGGCTTCCCGCTTGGGCCAAGGCCGAGCCCTCCGATTCGTCGAAAAATATCCTTAGGGTCTCCGGGCTTCTCCCCTTCGAGGGGTGCGACATTCAGACGCACAAGGTATCCCTCAAGGTCTGCGGCAGCAAGGGCTCCGCGTGCAGCGAAAACTCCTTCAACATAAAAACGAAGATACACGGCATAAGGATAGAAACGGCGCTTAGCGATACGAGCGCGGTTATAGGTGCAAAACCACCCATACCGGAACTGAAGGCGGCCGGAGGAAGCGGCAATTACAGTTTTACGACTACCATACCGAAGGAACTCATCAGCGAAGATCACGACAAAATTACCAATGAAACGAATATAAAATTCAAGCCGAAAAAGATCGGCTCATACACGATAACCGTCAAGGCGAAGGACCGTGTCTTCGACGGACGAGAAAATGAGATAGCAGACAAGATGGACATATCTCCAGATCAGGTGGGAACAGCCACGAAGGAATTTAAGGTAAATGTGAAGGAGGATGGATTCATAATACAAGCCTCCTTGATCGATGCTGCCGGCACAGAAAAAGATAAGGCGGACAGCGTGGCAAAACAGCTTGACGAGAAGTCCTTTGTAGTCCCCTACAATGGCAAGATGAAGATCGACATCAACGGCGAGGGAGAAAAATATTATCTTACAATAAAGAGCAGTGAACTGCCCATTATCGACAAAAAGAGTGTCGAAATCACCCGAGGGACGCCCTATGAAATACTTTTCTTTGAACAACCTATTCTAGCAAAGGTTAAGGAACTTGAAGAAAACCCCATAAAGATAACGATTACGGCCAAAAACGAAGCAGGCGACGGCGAAACCCTGAAGATGGAAAGAATCAGCTTTGCCAAAGACCCGTGCGAGTCCTTGGATGTGGGACTGAGCACAGAGGATCATCCTGACGGCTTTTTCACGATAGAGCGAGGAAGCGGTTCTGAACCCGTAGTTTCACTCTCGGTAAAGGGTGGAAAGGGGCCATTTTTCTGGAATATACCGACTGAGATGAAAGAGAGTTTGGTTGATGTAGAAACTGGCGTTACAGTTGCTCCCTTAACTTCTACAGACCTTACTGATGGACCTCCGTATGTAGACCTGAACGATTTTTGGGGAGAGTATGGCTCAGAAAATAGGCCTGCCAACAGAGAAACGATTAAAATCACTCGCGACACGGCGTATGCCAATATAAATGATAAGCTGAATTGGGACGCTAAAAAAGATCTCGACAGCTTCGAACAGGGCACAGCCAGAGATCCGATACGCGTTTATGAAATCCTCAATGTCTCGGTCACGGACAACGGCTGCATGAAAAAGGTCACGCACGACGTACCGATCACCGTGGAAATCCCCAAACCCAGTCAGGAGAAGATAGAAAATGTAAAATTCGCGCATTTTTTATTCGCGACAGACACATTCAACGGCTCCGATACTTCAACGGCACAGATAGCTCTTTATACTGAAGGCGATTCTATAATTGGAAACAAATCAAAAGAGAAGGACATCGCGGCCTGGTGCGGTGAGACAGAAGAGATTAAAAGATGGAACTGGCCGCCGCTGGATCTGATAACTAACACCTCCATATTTCTTACCGACATACACCATCTCGAGGTAAAAACAAAACAGCCCAGTGCCGCTGTATGGACAATGTATCACAAAATAGAAAGATTCTATGTAGTAGGTAAAAACTGGGTATATTTTGACGATAATGAGGGAGAAGGTTACAAGTCCACCATAAAAGACGACGGCAAAGATGATATAAGATGCATACCTATTGGTGGAAAATGCCATGACAAACCAGCTTGGGATAGCACTAGGGATAGGTTCAATGGCGATACCGGTGGCAGGGAACCAACAGGGAAATGGTATCTAAGATCTGACCCGTCATCAGAAAATAGCACCTGGAAAAATAACGAGAATATAAAATTCGATGCAGATGGCGACACGAATGTATGCAGAGGCTCCTAATCTCGTGGTTTCCCGGGTAACACGGACGATACGCGTCCGAGGATTAGAGATTGGACTGGAGATTTTTTCGGATTCTCTCCGCCACCTCCAGGCACTCATCAAGCGAAGGAACCAGCGACAGCCTGACAAACCACTCGCCAGGGTTTTCGCCGTGCGCCTCGTCGCTCACCCACGACCCCGGAGTTACGACGATCGCGATTTTGGGATCGAGCAGACGCTCGGCAAATTCCACGGAAGAGAAACCCTCCGGAACTTTCTGCCACATGTGAAGCGTCGCCGCGGGCCTGCAGTCGGGAAGCCCCGCTTCGACGAACGCCCCCGCTATCGCATCCCGTTTTTTTCTGTATAGATCCCTCAGGTCCTCGACATGCTTTTCGTCCGAAAGGGCGGCAATCGCGGCGTCCTGTATGAAGGTTGGCGTCCCCGAATCGACGTTGGTCTTTAGCTTCTTGAAGGCCCCTACGATCTCCGAATCCCCGGCGACCCAGCCGACGCGGTATCCCGTCATGCAGCTGCGCTTCGAAAGCGACTGAAAGACGATCACGCCGTCGCGCGAAAATTCCAGCATCGACGGGGGCGGATCATCGTAATAGTTTTCCGAATACGCCTCGTCGGAGGCTATGATGATCCCGTGCCTCTGTCCGAAGGCGACCGCCTTTTCAAAGAACTTTCTTGGTGCAATGGCGCCGGTCGGATTATTTGGATAGTTGATCCACATTATCTTGGCGCGCCTGCAGACATCCTCCGGGATGGAATCGAGATCGGGCAGAAATCCGCGTTCGGGGAGGAGGTTCATGTAATAGACCTCCCCTTCGGAAAACAGCGTGCCGCGCGAATATGGCGGATATCCCGGATTGGGAACGAGGACGACATCCCCCGGATCGATGAATGCCTCGGGGAAGTTGAAGACCGCCTCCTTCGAGCCTATCGAGGCGCAGATCTCGGCCTCGACATCGAGCTTTATGCCGAAGCGCCGACAGGTCCAGTCGGCGATGGCCCGCCTGTATTCCAGCGAGCCGATGTAACTCGGGTACCCGCTCTCGGCGCGGAGATCGACCGCATCCTTTATCGCCCTGCGGACTATTTCTGGGGTTGGCTCGGTGGGGTCGCCGACGCCGAAATTTATCGGATTTATCCCCCTCTTTTTAAGCTCCTCGACCTTTTTACCTATTTCGGCAAAGGCGTAGCCGCCGATTGACGAAAGCCTTTTCGATGTTCTTCCGGGCACCTGCCCCTCCTTTTCCAGTGACGCATGGGATGCGCATCCCGCCTAAACCAGCTTTGAACATGAAAATAAATGCTTTTCAGCAAAAAAATACATCGCCGCTTGACAAGTGAACGAGCGTTCACTTAAGTTGTATATCGAAATAAGACCCGGCTCATCGGCCGATAAGGGCCCTCGAAAATTTGAAATATTGCGAAGGTCCTGTACGATCGATGAGGGGCGACGGATACCAAACCCCCCGCGCTATGCCAACCCTCCGCATAGCGCGGGGAATATCCCTGGAAACGGCTCAGATATGGCTTTGAAGTGCACAACGGATGACAAACTCGGCGTTCTGCGCAGGTTCTACAGAACAAATCGCCGCCTTCCAACCTACTCCGAGATATGCAGGATGTTCGGATACAGCTCCAAAAACGCCGCCTTCCGCCTCGCATCGAAACTCATGGAGGAGGGGTACATAGAAAAGGACGATTCCGGCCGCCTCATCCCGAGAAACGAGAGGTTCGGCCTTCCGCTTGTCGGCTACGTCCAGGCCGGCTTCCCGACCCCCGCCGAAGAGGAGCTGATCGACACCCTCTCGCTCGACGAATATCTAATAGACAACCCCGATGCATCTTTCCTGCTCAAGGTCTCCGGCGACTCCATGATCGAGGCCGGGATATTCGACGGCGATCTGGTCATAATAGACAGGTCGATGCGCGCCAAGAGCGGGGACATCGTCCTTGCCTGCGTGGACAACGAGTGGACGCTAAAATATCTCCGATCCGCCTCGGGAAGCTACGAGCTGGTGCCGGCAAACCCGAAATACCCCGTAATAAAACCGCAGGGCGAGCTCACCGTTGGCGGCATCGTCAAGGCGGTCATAAGAAGATACCAGTAATTTTGCCACTCCCAAACCCCTTCCGATACTGTGATACCCGAAAAATTTCCCCTCCATGCCGCAAAATATGGACTATAGACCATTGACCAAAAAAACAGGTTAAGGCTGAGGCTGAGAAAAAATCCTTTCCGCATCTTAATCTTAATCTTAATCTTCATCTTAATCCTGATTCTTCTTCATCTTAATCTTGATCCTGATTCTGATCTTGATCTTAATAACGATTATTTTCGAATATAAGCTAATCTTACAAAATGCTGATCAAAGATCAGGGATCAGGATTCGACCCCCTCCAGCAACAACCGTGACTGGTGAACGGTTGGAACAGGATTCCCGTTTGCCCCGCGCGGTAGCGGTGGTTTGCCCCGCGTTAGCGGCGGCTTAGTGCCGCGGGAATGACGGCGAGGGTTTACGTTAACCGATGAAGCGGCTCCATCGGGAGAGTCCAGAATCTTAAATATTTGCATTTATAATAAAAATAATCTATAAATATAGTCATTATGAACAACGATATTCTTAAAAAGGTCATTTTTGATCAGGAGGCTCTGGTTGAAGAAAAGTTAGAAAATGATAATATTATCAGCAGGTTAGGTTTTGATAAGTGTAAAAAGGCCCTGACAAGTCCAAATCTCCTGCTTTTGAGCGGTCTAAGGCGTGCTGGAAAATCAATTTTTGGACATCTTTTGCTCAAGGGAAGCAAATACGCCTCGATCAACTTCGATGATGAACGGTTGGTATCCTTTAAAACGGAGGATTTTAATTCTCTTCTCGAAACGTTTTATTCAATCTACGGCGACTTTGACTATTTACTGTTTGATGAAATACAAAACATCAAAGGTTGGGAACTTTTTGTCAACCGGCTAAGGGAAAAATATAAAGTCATCATCACCGGTTCAAACGCAAACCTTTTAAGTAGCGATTTGGCAACACATCTTACAGGGAGATATAGCGACTATGTTTTGTTTCCTATGAATTTTGCTGAATATCTCGATTATCAAAAGTTTGATTATAAAGATTCAAAGAAGACGACAAAATATTCTGGAGAATTATCGAAGCATCTTAACGAGTATTTGATTGATGGTGGAATTTTTGACCGTTATAAATTTGGGCAAGAGTTTGTTCGTAATTTGATCACATCTATAATCACAAAAGATATTGTTGTCCGTTATAATTTGCAATTCGCAAAAGAGCTTGAAGAGTTGTCGGTCCTGCTTATTAACAATATTACATCGAAAGTTTCGGCAAATAAGATTGCAAAACATCTGGGGATAAAGAGTTCAAACACAATCAGGGAATATATAAATTATCTGGAAAAAAGCTTTCTTATTTTCACTTTAAATAAGTTTTCATACAAGCTCACAGAACAGCAGTCTTCGTTTAAAAAAGTTTATTGCATCGATAATGGCATGGCCAGTTCAATACGCTTTGCTTTCAGTGAAGATGCTGGCAGATATTTAGAGAACGCAGTTGCTGTGGAGCTGAAGCGGTTATCTTATCTTAAGAATTATGAAATGTTTTACTGGGATGATTATAAAAATGAGTGTGATTTTATAATTAAGCAGGGGGCAAAGATTGTGAAGGCATATCAGGTTTGTTCGAACTTGGACGAGAGCAATATGAAGCGCGAGACGCAAGGGCTTATTTCCGCTATGAAATCCCTTTCAATCAAAGACGGCGCGATAATTACGCTGAGTCAAGATAAAACGATCGAGATGGAAGGTTTTAAAATTAAAGTTATGCCGGCAAGTGAATTGATGATTGAATGTTAAAGTCATCATAAGCCTTTCCTTACGCCCTGTTTTTCCAACGTCGATGATCTGATGCGGGATGTGGGGTTTAAACCCTCGACGAGTATCAGGGATGGAATAGAAAGATTCATCGATTGGTATCTTGAGTATTATGTGTAGTGTCTAAAGTCATCATTACGATGTGCGTATTTTTTTATACTGTTACTGAACGTAGATTTTGAAAGGAATTGTTATGAAAGGAATAATTTTAGCCGGTGGTAGTGGAACGAGGCTCTATCCTGTAACAAGGGTAATATCAAAACAGCTGTTACCCGTTTATGATAAGCCGATGATTTACTATCCACTGTCGGTTTTGATGTTGGCGGGAATTAGAGAAATTCTTGTCATATCAACACCAAGCGATACCCCTCGTTTTCAAGAACTTCTTGGTGATGGCAAACAATGGGGAATGTCCATTGATTATGCTGTTCAGCAGAAGCCGAGCGGACTCGCAGAAGCATTTATTATTGGCGAAAAATTTATTGGCACAGATTCAGTTTCTCTTATTCTTGGTGACAACCTTTTTTTCGGGCAGGGTTTTAGACCATTACTTGAGAAAGCGGTTAAAAAAGATAACTGTGCCACAGTTTTCGCATATCAAGTTAAGGATCCCGAACGATTTGGTGTTGTAGAAGTGGATAGTGAACATAAGGCAATTTCAATTGAAGAAAAACCTCATAATCCGAAATCTTCTTATGCTGTAACAGGATTATATTTCTATGATAATTCAGTTGTGGATATTGCCAAAAATTTAAAACCATCAGCCCGTGGCGAACTTGAAATTACAGACGTTAATAAAATATATTTGGCAAAAGAAAAGCTATTTGTGGAGCTTTTGGGCAGGGGTTTTGCTTGGCTGGATACGGGAACAAACGAAAGTCTTATGGAGGCAAGCGAGTTTATTCATACAGTTCAAAAAAGACAGGGTTTTATGATAGCATGTCTTGAGGAAATTGCGTTGCATAATAATTGGATAACAAGGGAGAATGTTCTTAGTATTGCGGAAAAACTTTCAAAAACAGACTATGGAACCTATCTTCGCGGGCTTATATCATGAAAAGAAAATTAACAAACATTCTAGTGACAGGTGGCGCAGGTTTTATCGGCAGTAATTTTATCAGATTAATCTTATCTCGACCCGGGTTTTCTGGTCGTATCATAAATATTGATAAATTGACCTATGCCGGTAATTTAGAAAACCTAGCAGACATTGCAGAAAAGTTCGGAGATAATAGATATTTTTTTGAAAAGGCCGATATTTGTGATTCTGAAAATATTCAAAAAATCTTCGAAAAATACAATATAGACACAGTAGTTCATTTCGCGGCCGAAAGTCATGTGGACAGATCAATTCACGGACCATCTGAATTTATAAAAACAAATATATTTGGGACATTTAATCTTCTGGATGTGGCAAAAAATTATTGGAATAATAGAGACGATGTCTTGTTTCACCACATAAGCACTGATGAAGTTTACGGCAGCTTAGGAGAGTTGGGATATTTTAAAGAAAATACAGCTTACGATCCCAGAAGTCCATATTCAGCGTCAAAAGCTTCTTCGGACCATTTGGTTATGGCATATTTTCATACTTATGGTTTACCCGTGACTATTTCAAATTGTTCAAATAACTATGGCCCATATCAGTTTCCGGAAAAATTAATTCCGTTAATGATTTTAAATATGACAACGGGCAAAGAGTTGCCGGTTTACGGAGACGGAAAAAATATCAGGGATTGGATATACGTAGACGATCATAATCTCGGCGTATTGGAAATAATTAAGAATGGTAAGATTGGTGAGACTTACAATATAGGTGGAGAAAATGAGTGGGAAAACATAAAACTCGTTACTTTTCTCTGTGATGTGGTTGCTAAATGTAAGGAAAAGCCCTCTAGTTGTTACAAACAACTGATAACTTTTGTTAAGGATCGACTTGGTCATGACAGACGCTATGCAATTGACTGCTCAAAGATCAGGTCCGAACTTGGATGGAAGCAAAAGTTTAGTTTTGAAGGCGGACTTGAGAATACTGTTCGCTGGTATCTGTCAAACGATCGCTGGGTTAAAAATGTGATTAGTGGTGAATATAAAACGTGGATGGAAAAGAATTATAATACGAGATAAATGGAGAAGAGGGGTTTGATGAATAAGATAAATAACTTTGCAGTAATTGGTGGTGGACAAATGGGTAGCGGTATAGCGATTGTGCTTTTACGCTCAGGTTTTAAAGTTACGATATTGGAAGTTGATGTAGAACGTTGTGAAATTGCATTTTCTTCGATTAAAAAAAATATTCATAAAATGCATGAGAAAGGAATCGTTGATTCAGTAGGTGTTAACGGTTTGTTGAGGAATGTCAAATGCACTACAGAGATTTCTGATATATCGAATTCAGAATTTGTTATCGAAGCGATCCCAGAAAACATTAATTTAAAGATGGAATTGTTCAAAAAATTGGATGCGAATCTTGATAAAGAAGTAATAATCGCTTCGAACACCTCATCTTTATCAATTACTGATTTGGCAAAGGCTACGTCAAGACCCGATAAGGTTATTGGAATGCACTTTATGAATCCCGCTCAAGTTATGAAAGGTGTGGAGGTTGTAAGGGGGATAAATACAAGCGAGAATACTGTTAATATTGTCGTTGAACTAATAAAAAAGATTGGTAAAGAAAAGATAATGGTTAACGATTCGCCAGGATTTGTGGTTAATAGAATTTTAATGCCAATGATTAACGAAGCTATTCATGTATTAAATTCTGGAACAGCAAATGCAGAGGATATTGATTTAGGTATGAAATTATCATGTAACCTTCCGATGGGACCATTAACGTTGGCTGATTTTATAGGTCTTGATACAGTTGAGGCTATTTTAAATGTTCTGCATGCTGGATTGGGCGATGAAAGATATAAACCATCCCCACTTCTTTCTGAGCTTGTTAAAACAGGTAAGCTTGGCAAAAAGTCAGGAGAAGGATTTTACGTTTATAAAGGAAAAATATGAAATTTAATAGAAAAAATATATTTATTAGCAAGAGTGCTATAATAGGTGAAAATGTTAAAATTGGGGATAATGTAACAATATATGATAATGTTACGATCGGTGATAATTCGATAATATGTAATGATTGTGTTTTAGGGGAACCCCTGAATAGTTATTATTTTGATGAGGACTATCGACAACCGCATCTTAAACTAGGTCGAGAATGCCTTATTAGAAGTCATTGCATCATATATGCGGGAAGCACTTTTGGAGATAATTTACAGCTTGGTCACAGGGTCACGATAAGAGAAAAAACTACTATGGGTTCTCATTGTTCTGTTGGAACATTATCGGATATTCAAGGTTGTGTTAGCCTAGGCGATTATTGTCGTTTGCATAGCAATGTTCATATTGGGCAGAAATCAAAAATTGGGAATTTTGTATTCGTTTATCCATATGTTGTTTTTACAAATGACCCAACTCCTCCGTCCAATATTTGTATAGGTGCAACAGTTGATGACTATTCTCAGATTGCAACTGGTGCTATTTTGTTGCCGGATGTTTATGTTGGCAAAAATTGCTTAGTTGGTGCAAATGCAGTTGTTAACAAAAATGTTAAGGAGTATTCTGTTGTGGTAGGCAATCCAGCCAAATTCTTATGTGATATAAGAGAAATTAAATCAAAGGGAAAAGAAGGGTTTCATTATCCATGGATGAATAATTTTTCACGAGGTATGCCATGGGATGAAATTGGATATGAAAAGTGGTTAGAACTTAATAAAAACTATGAATCAAAAAATGATTAAATTGAAATGTCATGTTAATGACAAGGGTTCGTTGATTTCATTGGAATCAGGCAAAAATATTCCATTTGATATCAAGAGAGTTTATTATATTTTTGGTGTCAAAGATGAGGTGAGGCGTGGCTTCCATGCCCATAAATCACTGGATCAGGTTTTAGTTTGCACATCTGGAAGTTGTAAAGTTTTAACCGATGATGGGAGAAATAAAGAAAATTATGAGTTGAATTCCCCTGTCTTGGGTCTTCATATTGGAGCTATGCTTTGGCACGAGATGTTCGATTTTTCTCAAGATTGTGTCTTGATGGTTCTTGCCAGCGATTTTTATGATGAATCAGATTATGTTAGAGATTATTCAGAGTTTATCGCTAAAATTAAAAAAACATGATATCATTTCTTGATCTTAAAAAAATAAATTCACAATATCAAAGTGAATTGAAGGAAGCGTTTCAGAGGGTACTTGAGTCCGGATGGTATATTTTGGGCGAAGAAGTTGCTTTGTTTGAAAATGAATTCGCTAAATACTGTGGCGTGAAACACTGTGTTGGTGTGGCAAATGGCTTAGACGCCCTTACACTAATTTTTAGGGCTTATAAAGAAATGGGAAAAATTAGAGATGGGGATGAGGTGATAGTCCCTGCAAATACTTATATAGCAAGCATTTTATCAATTACTGAAAATAATTTAACTCCAATATTTGTTGAACCGGATATTAATACTTATAACATTGATGTAAAAAGGATTGAAGAAAATATAACATTTAAAACAAAAGCGATTCTGCCAGTTCATCTTTATGGGCAGGCGGTTGAGATGGACTTTATTAATACCTTAGCTAAAAAGTATGGCTTGATAGTAATAGAAGATTCT